>NZ_CP162153.1:0-4183 GCF_040834095.1 Enterobacter vonholyi | reverse complement strand
CTGCATTTATTCTTCTTTCATCTTAACAAGACAATGGAGTGTTTCATGACTAGTGGTATTTTCTTATCCCGTGAAGATTTGATGTTGTTATCAGACCAAGCAAAAGAAGAAGTGCTGGCATTGGCTACTGGGGATTCGGTTTCTGGTGTTTATGAGGAGTCGGAAGATGGGCCTACTGATCTTTCCTCTCTTCAGGCCGAAAGGCTTGTTCGTGGTTTAAGTGATAAGTCGCGAGCGGTGCTGAAAGCCATTCTTGAAAGCGAGGATGGTGAGCGAGGGTTCTGGTGCAAGAGCCTCGCAAAGGAGCTTGGTTTTGATGTCTCTGAACTTTCAGGTGTTTGGTCAGGGCTTACACGCAGAACTCGCACGGTAAGTGATGATTCTGAGGCTTATTTGATTAGCTGGGCTTGGGATGATGACCGGGATGATTACTACGGAACGCTACATCCAACAACCTACCGCAACTGCAAAAAAGCTATGAACTTTTGATTGTTATCGCTGTGATGTTTTCCCTGTGAGCCCGCCATGTGCGGGCTTTTTTCATTGGTTTATGTAGTGGGGCGTTATGTTAAATGAGCCTGAGATTTGGCTGATTGTCTCATCCCGTTACAACTAGTGTTGTATTTTTGACCGGCATCGGTCTATACTCGTTTTATGCTCCTGTTACACTCGACAAAGGAGATGTTTAGGTGTAATATACAATCTGGAGCCCATTACGGTGTGTGGTGGGTAAACTGGAGATTTTACCTGTGAGCGAGTTAACTCAAACCTGCTCATCGACCTCCGGGAAAAGTGAGGACTGCACCGACTTTGAAGAACTGCCTCCTAAGGAGCTTTCTTTGAAGGATTGGTTCTCAGTCTTTACTGAGGTCGATGAGTAATAACCACCATGGAGGAGTTTTCACAACCTCCTCCATGGTGGGGATAACCTGCTTGCGGAAAAGAGATAAGGTTAAGTCTTATCTAAATTAGGAGCATCTAAAAATATGAAACTTAACTTATTTATAAGTAGATATATATAAATAATACAGGTCCTAATAGTGAAGAACGTGCAGCATAGTGTGTAAGGATGACATGCTGGCCCCTCGGAGATTAGTTATGAAAAATGTACGTATGCAATTCGATCTACCTGAAGATAGGTTGGACGAACTCGATTCTTTAATGAAGAAGTGCGGCATAAGTACTAAAAAAGAGTTGTTCAACTACGCGTTAACAATGCTTGAGTGGGCTGTGGACGAGTCCGAAAGTGGTCACGAAATCGCAGCTATCGATAGAGACAGTAAGCAATTTTATGCTCTACGAATGCCTATTCTTAAGCGAGTGAACCGTACATCTACTGCAAATTAACTTATCACTTGATGTGTTAAGGAGAAGGCCAGCTTAAACTGGCCTTCTTTTTTTTATTCAAGAGGATTTTATTGTGTCAGACAGCCTAGATGGGTTTACTGAGGGCGATACCCCAAAAGAAAAGCAAAGGGTAAAGCAGCCCAAGTCATTCTTTAATGACGTCGAGGAATCTGCTGATAGAAGACATCTTAGATGGACAAAAAGTGGTGTTACTTTAGCTATGACTATTTTGGTCGCTGTAATGAACTGGATGGTCATAAGTATGTTATATCACGTTGTTGATGAAGAGCTTTCGCTCATAAGAAGTGGCTTTATGCAGGCAGATGCAAGGACTGTAACTACTAGTGTTTACTTGGCTTTGATTGCAGGAACAGTCGCAGAGGTGTCAGCTTTATTTTTGATTATTGTAAAGTCAGTTTTTAAGAATAATAACAATGAGATATAGATTTAACTCCGGCCGCTTCTGGTGGAGTTACGCATGGATTTGGTCTGTCTGCCTTGAGATCACTCTAATCAAAATGTAATCTCTTGAGATTGAAACGAAAAAACCACCCGGCAAGGTGGTTTTTTCGAAGGTTCATTAACCGGCAAGTTTCTGAACCGTGGTAACTGGCTTTCGCAGAGCACAGAAACCGAATTCGTTTTAACAGTGTAGCTGTAGTTTGCCTTACACTTCAACACTTCTTTGTTCTGCGAATCTGTTACCAGTGGCTGCTGCCAGTGGCGATAAGTCGTGCCTTTTCCGGATTGGACTCAAGTTGATAGTTACTGGAATAGGCGCAGCAGTCGGACTGAACGGGGGGTTCGTGCATACAGTCCAGCTTGGAGCGAACTGCCTTCCCGGAACTGAGTGTCAGGCGTGGAATGAGAAACCGCGGCCATAACAGCGGAATGACACCGGCAATCCGAAAGGCAGGAACAGGAGAGCGCACGAGGGAGCCACTAGGGGGAAACTCCTAGTATCTTTATAGTCCTGTCGGGTTTCGCCACCACTGATTTGAGTGTCAGATTTCGTGATACTTGTCAGGGGGGCGGAGCCTATGGAAAAACGGCCACTCGTGGGCATTGCCTTCTTCTTCTGTCCTTGCTCTCTGATTACGCTCCGGCCGCTCGCCGGAGATCCGTGACCGAGCATTGCGAGCGAACGGTCGAGGAAGCGGAATGTAATCTGACCTTGTATTGAGCACTGACGCACTGAGGCTGATATGACGAAACAACAGAAAACGGTACTGAATATGGCTAAATTCATTCAGGCGCAATCTCTGCTTTTGCTGGAAAAGCTCAATGAACTGGATTTCGATGCTGAGGCTGATCTGTGCGAAAAACTGCATGAGGATACGGAACAGCTATTTTGCACTCTGGCTATTCGTCTGGATGCTCTGCAAGGGGATTTATAATGGCCCGCGTATCCATTAGCGAAGCGGCACGTCTTGTCAGTGTCAGTCGCCCAACTATTTACAAGTTACTTAAATCTGGTGAGCTGAGTTACACCTCAGTTGTAAAGTATGGAAAGACCGTGAAAACCATTGATACTGCTGAGCTTATTCGTGTTTTTGGTACTCTGGGAGCTGGAGGTGAGCGTAAAAGTGATACTGTAAAATTTGACGATGATTCTACAGAAGTTAACAGTGATTTTTTACTGTCTTTACAGCACCAAGTAGCACTTTTGCAGGCGGAAAATGCTGGGCTTAAAGATGCGGTGAATGCGCGGGACGAGCATATCAGTTCACTTCGTCAGGCAATGCAGCTTCTGGAGCATAAACAGCCCCCATCTGAAATGTCGACTCCTACAACATCGTCCTGGTGGAGGTTCTGGAAAAAATGAGATCTGTTAATGCAACTCAGTGCAACTTAATGCAATCCATCGGGGTATCGACGATATTTAATGCAATTTAGTGAACATTAACGAAATTTAGTGCAATTCAGAGCAATTCCGCCATTCTCCACGAGGCACGTTACCGACTGTATACAGTCGCGTGCCAAAGGGTTCCCCTTTGAAACCTAGCCCGGAAAGGATGTGTTTTTGTAATACTGCGCACGCATGTTATTACAAGCTCCTTCGGTCAGGGCTAGCCGCCCCGACACCCGGCCAGCGCCTCACGAACCCGCAATAAATTGCGTGCCCGTTCACCGCTTCACTCCGGTAATTCAGCGTCGATCATCAGCCACTGGTCACAGTGCCGGTAATCTGGGTTAGCCTGGTATGTTGCTGTGCCGGCATCCCGTAGTGCCTGCAGATCTTCCCCGGCAGCCTGCATATACGTGGTCATGGCAAGGATAGCCTCGCGTGCCGCAGCTTCTGCGCCTTCCTGTGTGTCGGCAGCCGACACACAGGCATACCTTGTGCCGTCGAATGCCGGGACGTAAATCCCCCAGGCGGTGTCTGTATCTGCGGGGGATTCGATCCCGACCGAGAAGCGGCGCGTGATGGTCATGTTTTATCTCCGGTTTACGTCTGACGTCTTTATACGAAAAGACAGGCTGTGCCAGTGCATTATCCGGCAGTTTACTGCATGAAATACCGGGAATACGGCATTTTTCGTCCGTAACGAGGTGCTAGTCAGTGGCATGCATAACGATTCACCCTTTCAGGATTCATCTGCGCCGTTTTGCGGGCTTTTCGCCGCGTAAGCTGTGGTTTTCATCGCCTTCACCCTCAAAACACGCTGAGGCCGTCTGAGCGGTACGCGTAATGCGACGTTATGGTAAATCCGGGCTGTTGAGTGTTGACCTCTCACTATCGCAACCCAGTTAATGCAGTAAATTAAATACAACTAGTTGTTAGTTGATGTTAGTTTGGCTGTGTAGGTACTAGTCTTGTTGACAAAGGTCTTGT